>JAAEPF010000050.1 GCA_024222295.1 Actinomycetes bacterium | reverse complement strand
GGTCGAGCCTCGTAGGCACCATGACGTCGATGTGGGCGTGCAGGTCGCCGCGCACCCCGGAGCGCAAATGCGGCATGCCGTGACCGCGCAGAATGGTGATCGAGCCGGGCTGCGTCCCGGCTCCGATGGTGATGTTGACGGGCCCGTCGAGGATGGCGTCGATCGTGACCGCCGTGCCCAGCGCGGCATCGGCCATCGGCACCGAGATCGTGCAATGCAGATCGTCGCCGTCGCGGACGAAGACATCATGTGGCGTTTCGTGCACCTCCACGTACAGGTCACCCGCAGGCCCACCACCGGGGCCGACCTCACCCTGGGCGGAGAGCCGCACCCGCATACCGTCGGCGACCCCGGCCGGGATCTTGACGCTGATTTCCCGACGGGCGCGCACCCTGCCGTCACCGGCGCATCGGTTACACGGATCATGAATGACCTCCCCGACACCACCGCACACCGGGCAGGGCCGCGAGGTCATCACCTGGCCGAGTAACGAACGCTGCAGGGTCTGGATTTCGCCACGTCCATCGCAGGTGTCACAAGACGCCGGAGTCGAGTTGCCGTGAGTGCCCTTGCCTTGGCACAGTTCGCACAGCACCGCGGTGTCGACGGTCACCTGCTTGGTCACCCCCGTCGCGCATTCCGCCAGATCCAGCCTCATCCGGAGCAGCGAATCAGACCCGGGCCGAACCCGGCCTGCCGGCCCACGCGGGGTGGTTCCGCCGCCGAAGAAAGCCTCGAACACGTCGCCAAGCCCGCCGAACCCGCCGAAGCCGGCCCCGCCCCCGGCGCCCACCGACTCCATCGGATCGCCGCCCATGTCGACGATGCGGCGCCGCTCCGGATCGCTGAGCACCTCGTAGGCGACGCTGATCTCCTTGAATCGAGTTTGCGCCGCCTCGTCGGGATTCACGTCAGGGTGCAGCTCACGGGCGAGCTTTCGATAGGCGCGCTTGACCTCCGCGTCAGTCGCGCCCGTGCTCACACCGAGCATCCCGTAATAGTCGCGTGCCACGCTCAACCTTTCCCACCCGTCGATCCGACCGAAACCCAGCCTGGATCAACGGCTACCTAAGACCTCGCCAATATAGAGGGCAACCGCAGCGACGTTGGAGATGGTTCCCGGGTAGTCCATCCGTGTGGGACCTATCACACCCATGCCGCCGAACACCTTGCCCGAGCTGCCGTAAGTCGTGCTGACTACCGAGGTGCCCGCCATTTGTTCGGCCTCTGTCTCGTGACCGATCCGCACAGTGACCTTGCCGGCCTCTTGCTGAGCGGCGAGCAGCCGCAGCACAACCACCTGCTCCTCAAGTGCCTCGAGCACTGAGCGCAACGATCCACCAAAATCGGCGGTGTTGCGAGTCAGGTTAGCGGTCCCGCCCAGCAACAGTCGTTCCTCGCTGTGTTCGACCAGAGACTCCACCAGCACAGTCGCCGACCTGCCGATCGCGTCGCTGAGAGTGCCCTGTCCAGTGAGATGCGATGCCAGTTCGGAGACCGCTACCGACGCGTCGGCCAGTGGTTTACCCTCCAACGCCTGCCCGAGCAGATCGCGCAGACGGGCCAGCTCGACGCCATCGATGCCGTCGCCGAGCTCCACTATCCGCTGGTCAACCCGACCGGAGTCGGTGATCACCACCAACAGTAACCGCGCCGGCGTCAGCGCCACCACCTCAAGATGTCGCACCGACGACGTCGACAGCGTCGGGTACTGCACGATCGCAACCTGACGGGTCAGCTGGGCGAGCAGTCGCACCGCCCGGCGCAGCACGTCGTCGAGATCGACGCCAGTCTCCAGGAACGTCAGAATCGCGCTGCGTTCGGCGTTCGACATAGGTTTGACGCTGTCAAGCCGATCGACGAACTCGCGGTAACCCTTCTCCGTGGGCACCCGGCCCGAGCTGGTGTGCGGTTGGGCGATGTATCCCTCTGCCTCCAAGACCGCCATGTCGTTGCGCACGGTCGCGCTGGATACACCGAGGTGGTGGCGCTCAACAATCGACTTCGAACCGATGGGCCCCTTGGTGGCGACGAAGTCAGCGACGATGGCGCGCAACACCTCGAATCGACGATCGTCAGCGCTACCCACCTTTGACCCACCTCTCGAGCCCGACCCAGTTGTTTGTCAGTTTACGGTGATCAGCGTCGAATTCATCGACCGAGCGGCCCGGCGCGCTCGGATACCGAGGGCTAATCTGTCAGATCACAACGAATAGTGCGGGGCAGAAGGCAGGCAGAGGCGCGTCGATGATCTTCAAAGGTGTCCGCGAAGGCCGGCCTTACCCTGAACACGGCTTGTCGTATC
>JAAEPF010000049.1 GCA_024222295.1 Actinomycetes bacterium | reverse complement strand
GGGGGATGCGCGCGGGCGTGCTCGTCGCGCTGGTGTGCGCGCTCGCGCTCGCGGTCGGCGGCGCGCGCGCGCTCGGGGACCCGGTCGGCGGGGAATGCCTGACGATCCAGGGCGCGGATGGGGAGTACGCCCCGTCCGGCATGACCAAGCAGCTCAAGGTCGGCCTCATGGTTACCTGGAAGGGTAAGTGGAACAACTTCTCCGTCGGCAACTGCCGCGCTGCGATGACTTGGCTCAAGCTCGTCAAGGCCAACGGCGGCATCGCCACCAAGGGTGGCGGGCTCCTCGGCGTCAAGTTTTACGTGGTGGACGTCTCCGCTGAGACCGAGGCCGGGAACAATGTCCTCTCTGTGAGCGGCACCAAGACCCCCACCTACGAGATGGGCAAGCAGTTCATCACCGACAATGGCCTGGACGTCTCTCTCACGCCCTACTCTTCCTCCCTGTCTCCCTTCGCGGGCAGGGCGGGTTTCGAGACCGGCGTGCCCGTGGTGGCTACCGGTGCCGCCGCGGAGGCCGTCTTTGCGTGCCCTGAGTGCAACGACGCCGCCGACTGCGCCGCCAAGGCCTTCGGTTGCGCCGCGCCCAACACGCGCCGCTACAACGAGCTCTTCGGTGTGCTCTCCGTGGCCGGCACCTACTTCCGCGACTTCGTCTCTCTGTCGTCCATCAAGGGCGCCAAGCGTGTGGCGTTTGTCTACGAGATCAACAAGTCCTTCACCGGGGCCATGATTGTCGGCGCCAAGATCCAGGCGGGCAACCTCAAGATGGAGATCGTCGCCGACATCACCATGGCTGAGCAGCGCGACGCGGACCTGTGCGCCGGCACCGACGCCGCGACTAAGTGTACCTCTGGCGATGAGCTGATCGCTGAGGCCAAGGCCCAGACCGGTGTGCCCACCGTCATCTCCCGCGGTGCGTCCTGGGTGGACTCCGGCTTCCGCCTCGTGCCCCTTCTGCAGGACATCGGCGTGGACCTCGTCATCGGCGGGACCTACCCCACCTCCTGCACCGGTCTTGTCCAGGGTTTCCGCCAGGCCAACTACCTGCCCAAGGGTCTCGGTCTGTCCACCTGCATGGGTTCCCCTGCCATGTTCACCACTCTCGGTAAGGACATGCGCTGGCTCGCCGGCCCCTCCCAGTGGGACCGCCGGCTCACCGGCCGTGACTTCGAGGAGTCCAAGTACACCGTGCCCAACCACTTCCAGAAGACCGATGAGAAGACGTCCCCCCAGCAGATGTACGAGCTGTTCGCTGAGGACCACGGCGAGCCCCCGATCTACCAGGCCACCGCCGCGCTCGCGGGTTTCTACCTCATCGAGGCCGGTGCTTCCGCGGTCAACTCCCAGACCCCCACGCCCGCTGAGCTGATTGCCTCGCTCAAGGCCGTGTACTCCCCCTCCTTCTGGGGTATTTCCACCACCGACGCCTTCGGCAAGAACGAGCGCCGTGTGCCCGTCACCTGGGCCTACGGTCCCAGCGGTTCCCTCGAGGTGCTCACGCCCCTCTCCGCCGCTACCGCCGAGTACAAGTACCCGCTTCCCGCCTGGGACTCTCTCGAGCGCAACTACCCTTGCCCCGCGGGTGAGAAGGTTGTCGGCAAGAACGACTGGTCCGACTCCCTTGACGACTTCATCGCCAACGGTGGCGCGACCTGGGACTCCACCACCTGCGAGGACTGCCCCGCCGGCAGCTTCTCCGCCAACACCGGTTCCCTCGAGTGCACGACTTGCCCCGACGGCTACTACTCCACCAGCGCCAAGTCCACTGAGTGCACCAAGTGCCCTGACGGTGCCACCTGCTCCAAGACTGGCCTTCTCGCGCCCGTGTGCGGCCCCGGTGAGGGTGCCGGCTCCGAGCGCTGCTACACCTGCCCCTCCGGTGAGTACAACCTCAACGGTGACGGCGTCTGCCGCCAGTGCCCCCAGGGCGCTGTCTGCTCCGGCGGGACCGGCGTGGCTCTCCTCAAGGACTACTGGGTCAACCCCGGCTCCATCACCGCCGGCGCCCTCGACGTCTACCGCTGCCGCCCCGGGTGGTGCTGCGAGAACGCTCGCTGCCCCATCTTCGCGGAGGGCCATTCCGCTGCCTGCACCGGCGACGCTGCCGACGGCATTGGCCGTGACGCTTGCTCCGTGGCCACCTGCGCCCCCAAGAAGATGGGCACCCTCTGCGGTGCCTGCGCCCCCGGCCATGTCCTGGTCGGCGAGCAGTGCGAGGCCGACTGCGATGGCTTCGGCGCCGGGCCCTTCGTGTTCATGCTTTTCCTCGCGTTCCTGGCTGTGTTCGCCCTCCTGGCGTTCCCCCACGGCGAGATTGTCACCGAGACCGGCATCTTCACGGACGGTATGATCAAGGTGTTCGCCAACTACTTCAACATCATCCAGCTGCTGGAGTTCTCCGCGTCTACCGCGGTGTCCACCCTTCTGTCCATCAACTCTGACTCCGTGACCAGCATCGTGGGCAAATGCATGTTCGAGACCAACCCCCTCGGCAACCTCATGCTCGGTGCGCTCCTGCCCATCGTCATGCTTCTCGCCCTTGGCTTCATTGCCCTCCTCGACTTCCTCTACCAGAACATGGCGGGCCTCCACCCCACCATCGCGCCCATCCGCGAGCGCTGGGTCGTGTACTGGTACAAGGTCATGAAGGGTGTCGACGACACCGGCCGCATCCCCGAGAAGGAGATCAACTGGTACTCCAAGTACGTCTACGTCTTCCTCCAGCTCTCTATTTTCTGCCACTCCACCATCACTGTGACCGCCCTCCGCATGTTCCAGTGCCGTGCCGTGGCGGGTGACGACGTTCTGGCTTTCAGCCCCTCCGTGAAGTGCCACGAGGGCGCCCACAAGTCCTTCTTCATCATTGCCATCATCCTGCTGGTGTGCTACGTCATCCCCCTTCCCTTCATCGCTGTGTACATGGCTTACAAGACCGTGGGCTCCTACCTCAAGGAGCACGGCGACAAGTCTGCCGACTACACCGACTCCGACGAGTACTACCGTACTGTGCGCACCTACGGCCCCCTCTGGATCGGCTACCGTGCCGGCTGCTGGTGGTATGAGCTTGTCAACCTGCTCCGCCGTATCCTCATCATTGGTCTCTTCGTGGGTCTCGACTCCCCCGACGTGCGCCCCGAGCAGGACGGCTTCGTCTCCAAGGCTTTCATGGCCGCCTTCTGCCTGATCCTCTGTATCGCGCACATGGTCATCCAGCCCTTCGAGACTGCCATGGACAACCACGTCGAGGGCTTCATGCTTGCTGCCTTGACTGCTGTGCCTATCACCGACTACGCCCGGACCCGCGCCAGCTACGAGGACTCCAACTCCTTCATCGCCGTCGAGGCCGTGCTGCTGTACTTCCCCGTGTTCGCCGGTGTGTGCGGCTACTTCTCCCGCCGCTACAACAAGACCAGCGACGAGCAGAAGATCATCTCCAAGGCCGAGGCCTAAACATTTGAACGTGGAGCACATTTCCGCTCTCGTATT
>JAAEPF010000048.1 GCA_024222295.1 Actinomycetes bacterium | reverse complement strand
CGGCGGCGGGGAGCCTGGCGCGCCATCCTGCGCGCTGCGCGGACCTCGTCGCGGCTCGGGACGGGCTCGCCCGCGAGGCGGTGGCGCGCCTGCACCGTGTGGTAGCAGTGTCCGTGGACCTCGTAGCCGCGACAGTTGCAGGTGATGTCGCTGCCGTCCGCCTCGTGGCCGGTCAGCTCATACTCGTTGCCGGTCTCGCCAGCGATACGCATCATCATGCTGCCGTCGGCCCGCACGGTGAATCGGAGGCGGCTGCTGGTGTCGGTCAGTGTCGTGGTGTTCTCGTTGCTCATGGGATGAATATAGGGCCGAAATGGCGTTTTGATTAGCCACTCAAATTGCACAACACTTGTGCCCCGGTGGGACAATCAGCCGAGCCGCTCGCGCACCTCCTCCATAGTCATCCGCTCCACAAATACGGGCGTGCCTGGGCCCACCCATGCGCCGAGGATATTGTAGGCGATGTGGTCATCCACCTCCTCCTCCGCGCATCCCTGGGCGACCAGGACGCGCCTGACGGCTGCGAGGTCATAGACCAGCAGCACGTGTGGGCCCTGGGTCCCGAGGCCGATGAGCGCCTCCTCCAGGCCGTCAGCGGCCAGCGGCTCAGTCATAGCTCAGCTCCCATGCGTCGTCGCTCACGTATCCTCGGTCGAGGATGAGTCGGGCTCGCTGCCCGACGACCTCCGCGACTTGCGGGACGACGGCGTTTCCGAGGCAACGGAGGTGATCCACCCGTCCGGAAACCCCATAAGCCACTCGACCCACCGCGGGTTCAGCGGTCCACCAGCTCGCCCCGCGAGCCGCCCCGGTCCCACCTTGGCATAGTCGGTGTGAGCCCCGCAGTCCTTGTGATCCCGGGACCTGGGAGTGGGCCAGGGATACACCGCATATCCCGAGAGGGTCGCCCGCCTCCTCACCTTCGCGGGGTGACCTGCTCCGCGCTGGTGATCGCTGGCGGTGGGAGTTGGAATCATGCCCCTCCGCGCCATAGTCTCCAGACTGGGGCGCGCTGTGCCGCCGGGGCTCCGATTCGTCCCGTAGCTGCAGGCTGTCGGGGTCGGCAGCAATGATGAAGATCCGCTTGCGGAGGTGGGGCGCGCCGGCATCTGCCGCTGATACAACCTCCCATTCTGCATCGTACCCGAGCGCGGCAAGGTCGGCGAGCACTCGGTCGAGTCCTCGAACAGCGAGCGCTGCGACGTTCTCCACGATGACGAGTCGGGGTCGTAGCTCGCGAACCAGCCGCGCATATTCT
>JAAEPF010000047.1 GCA_024222295.1 Actinomycetes bacterium | reverse complement strand
TGCCCCCGCCGAGGTCTGGGCTGAGCTGGACGTCGAGGTCGATCGCCGTTGGTTCGTCCGTGCGATGGCGCTGCGCTGCGGCCGCGAGTGCGGCCGACCTCGCCGCGACTTCCTGGGCAGTCCGCCAGCCGAGGCGGCCCGGTGGCAGCGATCCGCGGCGCCACTCCGCCTGCAGGGCAGCCGCCGGGGTCACGCCCTGCAGCATGTCACCGAGCAGGCGGTCGCCGATCTTCCACTCCTGCAAGCCGTCGATTTGGACGGGGATGGTGTCCTCGATGGTGTCGACCTCCCACGGCAGCGTGTAGTCCAGCGCACGGAAGTACCCCTTGACGGGGTCGGAAAAGAAGCCGATGAGGTCATCGAGTGCAACGTCTTGGGCTGGTGGGAGCGGCAACCGCTCGCCGACTAGGTGCGGCCGCACATCGCGATGGCCGACGGCAATCCTGGCGGCGGTCAGCGCGGTCGGGTCGAAGGTGAAGGGCTCCCCCGGGGGCATTCCGAGGCGGCCGGGCGTGACGTTGTCGATGTCGAAGGGCTGCAGGGGATGTTCGATGAGCACGCGGTCACGGACCTTCGCTGCTGTGGTGATGTCGAGGGCGTCGAGCAGTTCGACCACCGGTACCGCGGGTGGCTTGCGCTGACCGGAGTATTCGTCGGCGCCGGTGTAGGTGATGACCAACTTCTCATTGGCCGCGCTGATCGCATCGAGTAGCAACTGCCGGTCCTCGGAGCGGATGTCACGCTCGCCGGTCATAGGGTCGCGGGCCAGAACGTCGTCACCGTCGACGGCGCCGACACGCGGAAACACGCCGTCGTCGAGGCCGACTAGACACACCACGCGGTGCGGTACCGACCGCATCGGCACCAGCGTGGCGACGGTCAGAGAGCCGGTGCGAAAATTGGCACGAGTGGGCCGGCCGGCAAGATGACGGTCGAGCAGCGCCTTGACGTCGGACAGGCGAAGCTCGATATCGGCGTGTCTGCCCGCTTGCGCGAGAACATCATTCAGCTCGCGATCCACCTGACTGCGCTGCCATAAGTCGTCGTCGGGCACCGCGGTCAGGGCGTTGATACCGCCGGACAGCGCGCCCAGCCAGTCACGCAGTGGCGCTGCTACTGATAGGGATGCGACCGTGGTAACCAGCAGGTCGACGTACTCGGCGAGCCGGCCCACCAGCTCTACCCGGTTGCTGCTCACGTCGTCCAGCGGCAGCGTGGTATCCAGCCATGCGCGTGAGTCATCGGACATCGCGACCCCGGCCAACACCCGGTCTACGCCGAACTGCCAAGTGTTTTGCACGAAGTCGACACCGTAGGGGTGGCGATGGTCGCGATCGAAACCCCACCGGATGTTGGCCTCGCGCACCCAGTCGCCGATCGTGTCGAGGTCGTCGTCGGTGAAGCGAAATCGAAAGCGGACCGGGGCGGCCGCAGCGAGGTTGAGCACCTCGCTGGCGGTGGCGCGCCCGCTGGCCAGCTCGAGCAGTTGGCGGGCGACCGCGAGCAGCGGATTGGTTTCGGCGAGTGCACGGTCAGCGAGCTTGACACGTAGCCGGTGGGCGGGATGGGCGCCCTGCATGACGCCGCCGAGACCAAAGCCCGCCACGATCAGCGGTGCGTAGGCCTCGATGTCAGGGCACATGACCAGGATGTCGCGGGGCTCCAGGGTCGGATCGTCGGCGAGCAGGCCGAGCAGCACCTCGCGCAGAATATCGATCTGCCGGGCGGTGCCGTGACAGCTGTGCACCTGCACGGATCGGTCGGCTGCGTTGTGTGACCGTCGTTCTCGGTGGACCGCGTTGGCCGCGATGTCGGACTGCAGCCAGCCAAGAAGGGTATCGGGGTGTTCGGTCGATCCGGCCGGATGGCTCAAACGCTCGTCGGTGTCGGTGGAAAAGGGCAGGTTGCGCTGCAGTTCGCGTAGGTCCCGTCCGAGCGTAGCGAGCAGGGGGTGTCCGACTTTGCGGTGGGACCTGTCCGCACGGCGGGGAATGGTGCCGTGAACGTTCTTGCAGGCGGCCCACAGATCGTCGCTGGGGTGCGGCAGCCATAGGTGCAGATCGTGATGGGCACTCAGCGCATGGAGAAGTCCGATCTCGGTGTGGGGCAGTCGAGTATGGCCGAACAGCGACAGTCTCGCCGGAAGGTCAGTGGCAGCTTCCTTCAAGCGGGCAACGGTTCTCGCGTGCCGGATGTGTGGTGGGTCGGCGTCTACCCAACCGACCAGGGCCCGGAAGAGTTCAGGCTGCCAATGCAGGTCGTGGTCGAGGTCTTCGGTGCGGCCTTCAATCCAGTCGACCAGCAGCTGTGGGCGCTGGCGGGCGTAGGAGGAGAACAGGCCGGCGACGCGACGAGCGACGGCATAGCGCCGTCCCCGGCGCAGGTCCTGCTCCTCCCCTTTTTCGAAGTGGCCGAGGTGGCCGGCCAGTGGGGCGCACCAAGGTGCGTCGAGGCAGCTGTCGATCACTTCGAGCAGCGGCCACACCATCGAGTCCGGCGACCACGGATCATCGTCCGCCGTTTCGGTCAGCTCGTCGATCAGTGAGCGCGGATGCCGGAAAGTCACGCCGGCGCACACGCCCAGCACATGCGAGAGTCGCTGGCTGAGCCAGCGTTCCATCCCGCGGGAGGAGACCAGCACGAGTTCCTCTGCGAACGGATCGGCGCGCGGTGCGGCAAGCAGCCCGCCGAGGCCGTCGGCGAGCACATCGGTACGGTGAGCACGATGCAGGTGAAGCGCCATCGGCCGCCAGACTACGACGCCGCGGACCGGCCGTATCCTTAGCC
>JAAEPF010000046.1 GCA_024222295.1 Actinomycetes bacterium | reverse complement strand
ATATTCGCGGCGAGGGTCAATGGAAGCAGGCGATCCAGGGATACCTCGCCTCGATCGCCTTTGCCGATGCGATGGTCGGCCGCGTACTGGAGGCTCTAGAGAACGGCCCCAACCGCGACAACACGATCGTCGTGTTGTGGTCCGACCACGGCTGGCACCTGGGTGAAAAACAGCACTGGCAGAAATACACGGCCTGGCGCGTCTGCACCCGCGTTCCGCTGATCGTGCGGGTTCCCAAAGGGACGCCCGGCCTGCCCTCTGGCACCCGGGCGGGCAGCGTCTGCGGGCAGCCGGTTAACCTGCTCAGCCTGTTCCCGACGCTCACCGAACTGGCCGGGGTGGAAGCGAAACCGGATAACGACGGGCCGAGCCTGGTGCCGCTGTTGAAGGATCCGCAGGCCGATTGGCCCCACGTCTCGATCACCCACCTGAGTGAGCCCGGTTCGTTCGGCCTAAGCGCCGAAAAATGGCGACTGATTCAGTACGCCAACGGTGATCAGGAACTGTACGACAGCGACAGCGACCGCTATGAACTGACCAACCTGGCCGGCCAGGCAAAACACGCGCCGCGCTTGGCCCAGCTCCGCTCGCTGGCACCGACCGAGTTCGCCCCGCTGGTGCCACCCCAGGAGGATTCACTGCCCAAGCTGCCCTGGCAGGCGGCCAGCGACGGTCCGGCCCCCGCCTCGAAGCCGGACGGCAGTCCGTTTCAAGTCGTCTTTATTAACCGCAGCAAACAGACGGTCAAGCTGCACTGGATCGACCGGCAGGGCCAGCCGAAGTTGTACGGCTCGATTGAGCCTGGCAAACGAAAACGACAACAGACCCGCCCGGGCGCCGTCTGGCTGATTACCGACCAGGCCGACCAACCGCTGGGCCACTTCCGCGTTGATGATCGCAAGGCGCAGGCCGTCATTCCCAAGGCGCAAGATCTACCGAAATCGGACCAGGCGGCCAAACGGCCCAACGTCCTGTTCATCGCGGTCGACGATCTGAATGACTGGGTCGGCTGCCTGGGTGGCCATCCCCAGGCGCACACGCCCAACATCGACCGGCTGGCGGCGCGGGGGACCAACTTTACCAACGCGCATTGCCAGGCGCCGATCTGTGGTCCGTCGCGGGCCTCGTTTCTTTCCGGTCGATACCCTTTTGAAACGGGCCTCTACGATCAACCGAGGGGCAAGGCGAAGATGGTCGACGATGCGACCCACTTCCGCGGCCAGCTGATGACCGAGTATTTCGCCCAGCACGGCTACCGAACACTTGGTGTCGGTAAGATCACGCACGGCTATCCTTTGAATCAGGCGGTGCAGAAAGCGGGCCCCAAGGGAAGCTCGGGTCCGAAGCCACCCAACGAGCACCGCTTTCACTACACGCCCGACCCGGCCGTCCCTTACACCGGCACGCAGACCGACTGGGGCGTGTTTCCCGAGTCCGACGACAAGATGCCCGACTTCCAGGCCGCGGACTGGGCGATCGAGGCGCTCGCCACACACGACGGGAAAGAGCCTTTCTTCCTGGCCGTCGGTTTCCACCGGCCCCACGTCCCGTTCTACGTGTCGCAGCCGTGGTTCGATCTTCATCCGCTCGACAAGATCGTTCTCCCGGAGATCAAGGACGATGACCTCGATGACGTGCCGGAGATTGGTGTGAAGGTGCACGAGTTGCCGCGCTACCCGATGCTGCCCTACCTGCGGGCCAACGATAACGAGCAGCTCCGTCGCTGCACGCAGGCTTACCTCGCCTGTACAACCTTCGTCGATAGCCAGGTGGGAAAAGTCATAGAGGCCCTCAAGCGGTCGCCGGCTGCGGACAACACGATCATCGTTCTGTTCTCCGACCACGGCTACCACCTGGGAGAGAAGAACCGCGTTTCCAAGCATTCGCTCTGGGAAGAGTCGACGCGCGTGCCGCTGATCGTGGTGGAGCCGGGGCAGTCGGAGGGTCGGCGCTGCGATCGGCCGACCGGGCTGATCGACCTCTATCCCACGCTCCTGGAGCTCTGCGGACTGCCAGAGCGGGCCCAGAACTCGGGGCTCAGCCTCGCGCCTCTGCTCCAGGATCCCGAGGACCGGTCCGTGCCGTGGAGGCACTCCATTTCCACGACTTACGCGCGGGGCAACGTCAGCCTCCGCTCGGACCGCTACCGATTCATTCGCTACGTCGATGGGAGCGAGGAACTGTACGATCACCAGCACGATCCGAACGAGTGGACGAACCTGTTGGCCAAGCAGGGTGCGGCTGAGAAGTACCAAGCCGTGTTACAGTCATTCCGGGCCGAATTGCCAGAGCAGCAGGCCGCGTACCACCGGTCGGTCGGCACGGGTGCCGTCAATGCCTGGTTCGAGGCGTACTACAAGACGGTCCCCTTTCAGGGGAGCGAGTGATTTCGAACGGGCCCGCCCGTTTTTTGTCAAAGAACTGTAAGAGAGTCTGCCAGGTAGACCGAGCACTAAGACGACACCAGAAATAAAGGAAAACGAACACGATGAAATCGATTCAACCGACCGGCTGCCCAGTGCCTTGCCACCTGTTGCTCCTGGCCGTGGGGCTGGCCGTTTTGTTTGGCAACGCTCCTGCCGAGGCTGCCGACCAAGGCGCGCGCCCCAATATCCTGTTGCTGGTCGGCGACAACTGGGCCTGGCCGCATGCGGGCGCTTGTGGTGACCCGTCGGTCAAGACACCAACGTTTGACCAGATCGCCCGACAGGGCGCCCTGTTCACGCACACGTTCTGCCAGGTCCCCTCCTGCTCGGCCGCCCGCGCCGT
>JAAEPF010000045.1 GCA_024222295.1 Actinomycetes bacterium | reverse complement strand
TTTGGCCGCGGGGCGCCGGTGCCCGCCACGTGGTCGTTCCCCGCCGCCGGCTGGTGCCCGTTGTCCACCGCGACCATCGAGATGCAATCGGGCCCCGGGCACACGATCTGGCAGAGGTTGCAGCCCACGCACTCGTCGAGGTCGATGACCGGCACGCGGCCCTCCCCCGTCGGGTGAATGCACTGGTGGGCGCCGTCGTGGCAGGCCACCACGCAGACCTGGCAGCCGATGCACTTGGCGGGGTCGATCTCCGCCACGATCTCGTAGTTGAGGTCGAGGTTGCCCCACTCCGAGAAGCTCGGAATGGCGCGGCCGACGATGTCGTCCATCGTGGCCATACCCTTGCTGTCCATGTACTCGTTCAGGCCCTCGATCATGTCCTCGACGATGCGGTAGCCGCGCAGCATGACCTCGGTGCAGACCTGCACGCTCGAGGAGCCGAGCAGCAGGAACTCCACCGCGTCCCGCCAGTTGGTGATGCCGCCGATGCCGCTGATCGGGATGTTGAAGCGTGGATCCCGCGCCAGCGCCGCGCACATGTGCAGGGCGATGGGTCGAACGGCCGCGCCGCAGTAGCCGCCGTTGGTCGACCGGCTGCCCACCCGGGGCTCCATCACGAAGCGGTCGATGTCGACGCCGATGATGGACTTGATGGTGTTGATGAGGGAGACCCCGTGCCCGCCGCCCGCCTGAGCCGCGAGGCCGTGGGGTCGGATGTCGCCGACGTTGGGCGTGAGCTTCACCAGCACGGGCACGGTGGAGTAGTCCACGGCCCAGGAGGTGATCTCCTCGTTGACCTTGGGCTCCTGGCCCACCGCCGAGCCCATGCCCCGCTCGCACATGCCGTGGGGGCAGCCGAAGTTCAGCTCCAGCCCGTCCGCGCCCGCGTCGATG
>JAAEPF010000044.1 GCA_024222295.1 Actinomycetes bacterium | reverse complement strand
CGGGTGGCGGCTCCGGGGCCGGCGCCACGGTGAACATCAACGGCGACCTCATCGTCACCGAGGGCTACGACAGCGGCGACGCGCTCGCGCTGCTGGTCGACGCCAGCGGCACCAGCCTGGGGTACACGGATCGGGTGACGCCGGTGCTCGGCGCCGACGGAACCGCGACCGCGGCCTACTCGTTCGACGTGCCCGAGAACATTGGCAACACCTACCTCGTGGGTGTCTGGGACTCGAACGCCAACGGGCTCGTTGAGGTCACGGACACCTGGGGTGCGGTCGTCGATGCCATGGGCGCCGAGGCCAACCCGGTCGCGGTGAGCACGCTCGACCTGGACAACCGGGACATCCACGTGCCCGTCGAGGGCGACGACGGCGCGAGCCGCATGAGCGTCGTCCCGCTTGTGATCCTGAGCGGCACCGTTGATGTCTCTGGTGGCACCTTCGACGACCTCCCGGCGGGTTCGACCGTGACCGTGGCGGCGCTCAAGTACCGCCCCAGCGGAGCGCTCTCGTCGAGCGCTCTTGAGTCTGATGCCTACGATTATGAGCAGGTGCTCTGGCCAGACCTCACGGGCGAGACCTCGGTCAGCTGGGACCTCGGCGTGCCGGCAAACACCACGGTCTACTTGTGGGCGTACGCCGACGAGGACGTCGACAATCTGCTCAACGAGTCCGGAGAAGCCGTCGCGTCGGGTGGAACAGATGACAACGGCCGGATGGACTCGGGGGCAACCGACTCGAGCCACAGCCTCTCGCTGGGCTACGCCGGCAGCCGCTGACCGTCGGCCGGTGCGCCCCAGCGCGCGAGGTATTGACGGAGGCGCAGTTTCCGGGCCGTGTTCGCGCTGGTCATGTAGCGGACCTTG
>JAAEPF010000043.1 GCA_024222295.1 Actinomycetes bacterium | reverse complement strand
TCGTGCTCGTGCCGCGACTGGAGTGGCTCGCCGTGCCCGCGGTGGCGCTGGTGGCTTTCGGCCTCATCGGAATCGAGGAGGCCGGCGTCGAGATCGAGGACCCCTTCGGCCTCGACCCCAACGACCTGCCGATGGACGAGCTGTGCGCTGGCATCGCCCGCGAGGCCGAGGAGCTCGCCGCCGCTGGGACGTGAGACCACCCGGAGGGGCAGCAGCTACGGCCGCTGCTCGCCGTCCTTCAGCGTCCGATACTCCATGTCCGTGCGCAGCAACCGGTCGAGGATGCCTGCCGTACCGAAGTTCTCGATCACCCTGTGGTGGTGCCAGTCATGGGCCGCCGGCGCAGGCATGCCGGGCAGGGCGTAGCCGCAGTGGTGGCTCAAGATGGTGAGGATGGCGACGACGGTGAACAGGTAGATGACCGGGAGGCTCGGCGCGAGCAGCACCACCCCCAGCCCCAGGGTGCCGAAGTTTCCGACCGTGAACTCGACGGGGTGGGCATACTCGCTTGCCATGGCCGCCGAGGTCCGGAACTCGTGATGCACCTTGTGGAATCGCTTCATCAGCGGCTTCCAGTGCAGCAGCCGATGGGCGAAGTAGAAGTACACCTCGGAGAAGAGCCCGAGCACGACAATCTGCCACGCCACCTCGACGGGGTCGGGCATGGCGGCGCTCGGTGCCCAGCCCCGGAGCCGGAGCCCGCCCCAGATGACCGCCATCATCAGC
>JAAEPF010000042.1 GCA_024222295.1 Actinomycetes bacterium | reverse complement strand
TACGCACGCGGTGACGGTGGACGTGCGTGACGCCGGGGGCGCACGCACGCGCGAGGTGGTGCATGTGCGTGGCATCGATCCCACCACAGCGGGCGCCGTCGACCCCTGATGAGGGCCGGACGCGTCAGCGGGCTGACGTCGCGACGGTGTGACGCGAGCGGGGCGCCCGGATGCCGAGCGACCACGCTCGGGGTCAGCGCTGCGCGATGCCGAATGCGACGTCGCTGCCGCCGAGCACGGCGACCAGAACGTAGGAGCCGGTCGGGTCGGCCCAGGCGACGGTCTGGTTCGCGGTGAAGTCGACCTGCAAGGCGTAGCTCTCGAAGCCGGTCGCGGGCTGCCCGATGAGCAGCCAGGGGTCGCCCCCGCCGTCCACGTAGGTCACGAAGAGGTCGGGGTCACCGACGCCCGAGTGTGCTGGGTCGAACTGCACGTTGACGCTGCGCGGAGCGCTGTCGACGCTGAAGGTCGACTCCGATCCATCCGGCTCGATGAACACGATGCCCTGGGCCGCGGCGTCCGCGATGACCAGCCACTCGCCGTCTCCGTCCCGGGGTACCTCGAGGTCGATCGCCGTGTAGCCCGTGATCAGCTGCTCCTCGACGAGTACGGGCGGATCGCCCTCGACGTCGAAGCTCCACTCCTGCACGCCCCCGGCGGTGCGGCCGTACATGCGGCCATCGGTATCGTAGAAATGCAGCTCGCAGATGGGCACGGCCATGTCGTCCCAGGCTGTGGCCTCGTCGTAGTCCGTGGACTGGAGGCTGCTGGGCGAGGCACGCACGTACTGCATCCAGCTGCTGCCGGACTCACAGCCGACGGCGTGCAGGGTGCCGTCCGGCCCCGCCGCCAGGCTGATATCGGGG
>JAAEPF010000041.1 GCA_024222295.1 Actinomycetes bacterium | reverse complement strand
TCCTTTGGCGGGGATCGCGAGGACTTCGTGTGTTCCAACGTCCGGGTGCGCCGGGCGAAGGACGTGGGCAGTTCGGGCGTGTTGCCGCTGGAGGCCGCCCGCGGGTTCCCCTACAGGCTGGCCTGCTTCGTGCTGAAGTGTAGGCCAGGTGCCCCTCAGGAGGTCGCGCTGGCGCAGCCGTGCGTGGAGACCGACCTGGAGCTCGTGACGGAGCTCGACGTGCGGCAGCTGGTGCTCCCCGACGGCGCGGAGTTCGTGCAGCTGTTCGCCAGTGCCTGGCTGCTATGGGACAGCGACAGCAGCGTTCGGCAACCCGCCTTCGGAGCGACGCATGTGCACAGGCACTGCCGCGGCTCGGCGGTCAAGGGCGGCGTCGTGGTGAAGGTGTCGACCTTCTCGGCCGCCTACAGCGAGGTTTTCGCCGGGGCCTTCGGTTTGGCCTGGCATCGCGCTTTGGAGAAGCGCTTCGGCGGGCGAGCGACGGACGCCTTCGCCCTGCTGCAGGACTCGAACTTCGCGCGCGGCGAGCGCGAGTCCTACGACGTGCCGGACATCGCCCAGGTGGCGAGGCGCGCCCGGGTCGGCCCGGAGCGCGGCACGGTCGAGTTCGACGCCGAGGTCGCGGAGGGCCGCAAGCTCGAGGACGTCGACATCGGGGTTCGGGAGGCGTACGCGGCGCAGGTCCGCGGCACCGAGCCCGAGGCAGGCAGCGAGCCGTTCGAGCTGACGCTGTCGTTGCGGGCGCTGATCATCGGCGACCAGTGGAAGGATGAGGAGCTCGGGCCGCTGTGCTTGAAGCTCCGCTCTCCCGCGGAGGTGGACGAGGCGCCGGGGGCCCGGCGGCTGGGCGTCGACTTCGCGCTGGAGGAGTTCGTGACCGTCGGCCCGGGCGAGCAGCGCTGGGTGCTGGTGCTCCCGGCCTCGGGTGGCCCTGGGTCAGGCCTGTCCTGGAGGCGCTTCATCTTTTTGCACGTGCATGCTGGAGCGTCGGGGGGCCACAAGACGGTAGTTGCGACGCGCGAGTGCGCGCGGCGGCTGGTGACCTGGCCAGGTCTCACCGCCGATGTCGAGAAGTGGTGCGCGTGCTGCTGGGCCTGTATCTGCTTCAGGAAGCAGACGACGAAGGTGCAGGCCAGCTTCATCGTGGCGCGCCATCGGCTCCCGTTCCACCACGTGGTGGTCGACATGGAGGGCCGCATCACGCCGCCGGACGTCGACGGCTACTGCTACGTGATGACGTACATCTGCGTCACCACCGGGGCGCCGCTGTTCGAGCCGCTCCGGAGCCTGCAGCACAGCGAGGTGCGCAGGGCTTTCTTTCGCTGCGCGACGCGCGCGAAGACGTGGCCGATGCTGCTGAGCTCGGATCGCGGCAAGGAGTTCTGCAACGCGCTCATGCAGGAGCTCTGGGCGCTGCTCAACTTCGCGGGGCGCTTCGGTACGTCGTGGAGGCCGTGTGAGCAGGCCGACGCGGAGTGCGCCCACATCGAGTACGCCAGGGAGCTCGGCATCTTCCTGCACGAGGTGTTCAGGTGCGCGCCGGGCCAGTGGGGCGAGCTGCTCCCGCTGGGGGAGTTCGTCATCTGGAGCTCGCCCGGCAAGTCCGCGCTGGCGCCGCGCGACCTGTGCATGGGCTGGTCGCTGGCTTCGCCGCTGGAGCGCGAGCTGCTGCCGCTGGA
>JAAEPF010000040.1 GCA_024222295.1 Actinomycetes bacterium | reverse complement strand
CGGTGACCCACTCGCCACCTCGCTCCAGGCACATCTCCTCTGATACCTCGATGTCACCCATGACCCGTGCCGCGCCCTCGTCCCAGTCCCCGCGGTCTAGGCGTATGGCGTCGCGCATGTGGTGCATGTGGCGGTCGATCATTCGCTCGTGTATCGCTGTGAGCGCTGCTGCATCTGCGGTGCAGTCGTCGCTCTCGAGGCAGAACTCCACGGCGGTGGAGGCTGTCTCGAGCATTGCGGCCTTCCTGTCCGCGCCGTCCCACTGGTGCCAGTCGTCGTTGTAATGTGAATCGCACCACTCCTGCTTCTCCTCCGTCCAGAACTCGTAGGTTCGGCAGTCGAACCGCACCTCGTCGTCCTCGACCTCCCTCTCGTCATCGGAGTAGCACACCTGCCTCTCGTCGGACCACGTTCCTCCTGCGGCCTCGCAGTCCTCCTGGCTGTCGTCATCGTCAGCCATCTTCCTGTCCCGCTGCTCGGGGAGCTCGCCCGCCTCGCGTGCGTCGACCTTCTCCCTCATGTCGACGTGCCTCGAGTTGATGCTGTCGATCATGAACCGCAGCTCGTCCGTGTCACCGGTGCACTCGACGTGCTCGATGCAGAACTGGAATGCCGTCACGAGCTCCTGACCCGCTGCCATCCTGTCCTCCAGGTGGTCCATCCTGTCGTCCATCCTGTCGTCCATCCTCTTGGGCATCATGCGGTGGATGAGGTCCTTCGCGGCCTTCTTGATCGGCCTGTCGTCCGACTTGATGGTGTCCCAGCCGCGGTCGTCGGTGGCATCGTCCACGACGCCATCCATCCAGCTGTCCTCCGCGTAGTCCGGGGCGGCGAAGTCCTCGAGGCCGGCTGCCATCGAGGTGCCTGCCAGGAGGGTGAATATCGCTAGGGCGACGAGTCCATTGCCCATTGGTGATTGTCTCTTGCTTCCGTCTGCTGCGCTGTCTACACTCATGTGCTCACTGGCCCGCCCTCGCGGGCTTGACCATATCAATCTGCGGTTCTACTGCTCAAAACGGGTGAAAATGCGCTATGATGCCCCTACTGGTCGTCGAAGACCTCTATCTCCACGTTGCGCTTCACCAGGTCGGTGAACTTGGAGGAGTACCTCGTGGCGCGCACCACGTGGTTGTCTATCCAGTGGTAGTTGCCGCCGCGGGGCTTGCCCATGAGCAGCGAGTGGTACAGAAACCCCTTCTCGCCGAGCCAAGCCTCGGTGACATCCCTGTGGTCCTCGGTCCTCGCTGTGAAGAAGCATATCTGGTGGCCCTCGTGGAACCATCTGTTGATCGTCTCCACTGCATCGGGGTAGGCCTCTGCGGTGGCCATCCTCTCAGGCTCCTCGTTGGGTATGTCCTCGCCCACCGTCCCGTCTATGTCAATGAGGTAGTTCTTGACGTCCTCGGGCAGGATCGGGCTCGCTGCGTTGCCAGCGTCGTCGGTGGCGTCGACCAGTTCCATGACGCCCTGCGCCGCGAGGCCGTTCATAATCCATGGTCAGGGTGATTTCCGAATCGTTAACAACGGGGCGTTCGACCGGGAATCGATGCCTGGCTCTTGCGACAGGACCCGTAGGGCCGCGGTGGCACGCTCCATATCGCCGAGCTACGACAGCGCGGTCACCGGGTACTTCGGTACCCGCCAGCCCAGCGTGTCCGAGGCGGAGGGGTCGCACGCGGCCTACGTCGCAGCGCTCCGAGCACACGGGACCGACGTCACCGTGCTGCCTGCCCTCGCTGACTACCCCGACTGCTGCTTCACGGAGGACACCGCCGTTATTGTCGGCGACACCGCCGTCATCCCGAACATGGGTCACCCCTCTAGGGAGGGGGAGCAGGACGCTGTGGTGGAGCACCTATCGGGCAGGTACGAGATCGACAGGATGCCCGAGGGCATGTCACTGGATGGGGGAGACGTCGTGTTCTACGACGACAGGTACCTGATCGGCGTGTCGACTCGCACAAGCAGGGAGGGGGCAGAGTATCTCGCCTCCAAGGTCGGGGCGGCTGGGTTCGACTCGGTGCTGATCGATGTGCCGAGCTCGACTCTTCACCTTACCACCGTGATGTCCACGCCCAGGGAGGGGACCATCGTCGCCGCGGAGGGCCACCTCACACAGGGGCAGCTGGGGGCTCTCGCAGACGAGGTCCTGTGGGTCCCCAACTCGGAGTCCTACGCCGCCAACACCATCGGCTACTCCGACGACCGAGTCATCATCTCCGCCGGCTTCCCCGTGACGAGGCAGGTGATGCTGGATGCCGGTTTCTCGATCACCTCGGTGGACATGGACTCAATCATGCAGGCCGACGGCTCGTTGACGTGCCTGTCCGTTTTCACGGAATAGCCCCTGTTTCGGGAATCAGATTATACATTGGCCCATGAAGGCCTTGTCATGCATGTAGCAGGCAAGGTTTTCCTCGGACTCGGGGTTGTAATGCT
>JAAEPF010000039.1 GCA_024222295.1 Actinomycetes bacterium | reverse complement strand
GGCCAGTTGATGAGTGAGAAGGACGCCGCCAGTGAGGTTGAGGCGTATCTGGAGAAGCTGGTGACGAAGGCCTTGGACAACGAGAAGACACGCGGGAAGTTCCAGCAGGCAACCCCCGCACCGACGACTCCGAACCCGGGACCGCCGACACTATCCAACCAGCAAACCAGCGGCAACGCATCGAGACCAGCGACCCTCAGTCCTTCGATGGATCGAGACCTGTCTCTTCAGGAAGCCGCCAAACTCATCGAGTGGAGCAAGTAACCCATGACTGCATTGAATCTCAATAGCTTTGAGGCGGCGCTCAAAGTTCACTACACCGACCTCAGGGTCAAGAATCTCGTGTACCGCAACAACCCGTGGCTCGCTGCCATCCCGAAGATGGAAGCGTTCGGCGGCAAGATGCTTCCGTTGCCCTTGCAGGTCGGCGTACCGCAGGGCCGCTCAGCCGACTTCCAGCGCGCGCAGGCAGACAAGACGCCGGGCGTGTACAAGGACTTCGAACTGAAGCGCATCAGGAACTACGGTTTGGCTGCGATCCAGAACGAGGTGCTCGAAGCCTCTGTTGGGAACGCGAACGCGTTCATGCAGGCTGCCGCCTCTGAGATCGACGGCATCCTTCGTGCTCTGACCCAAGACCTCGCTGGCGGTCTCTACTCCGACGGCACCGGCTCTCGCGGCACCATCGGCGCCATCGACGCCACCGTCCCTGCGACCACCATCATCACGCTCGCGAACCCGACGGATATCGTTCGGTTCGAGGTGCAGATGAAGCTGCAGTTCCAGACGGTCATCGGTACGACCACTCTGGGTGGCCCGCTGGACGTGATCGCGGTGAATCGGGATCTGGGAACCATCACGGTGGACGACTCGGCCAGCATCGGTTTGCTCGTAAACGATTTCATCTTCCAAGATGGCGATCAGCCGGGTACGCCGACGGAGAAGCTGAAGATCACCGGCCTTGCGGGCTGGCTTCCTCCGGTGGCTCCCGGGCCGACAGACCTCTTCTTCGGGGTGAATCGGTCCTCTGATCCCACGCGTTTGGGGGGCATCCGATATGACGGTACCGCCGAGACGATCGAGGAGGCCATGATCGGCGCTGGCGCGCTGCTCTTCCGTGAGGGTGGTCGTCCAGACGTCATCTTTATGAACCCGCTCTCGTACTCGGAGCTCATCAAGTCCCTCGGCAGCAAGGTGGTCTACGACCTCATGCGTTCGAGCGACGTGGCGGACGTCTTCTTCGAGGCCGTGCGTA
Source organism: Actinomycetes bacterium (assembly GCA_024222295.1). Lineage (NCBI taxonomy): Bacteria > Bacillati > Actinomycetota > Actinomycetes > Actinomycetes bacterium. The sequence continues at coordinate 21,278 of JAAEPF010000039.1, read as the reverse complement.
TCCACCTTCCGAGCGGAAGCGCCATGGTTGTTGCCGACCCGAACTGCCCGAGCGGACGCGCGTACATGCTCCAGATGGACACCTGGAAGATGTACTCTCTCGGTATGGCTCCCAAGATCCTGATGACTGATGGGCTGCGATTCCTGCGGGAAAATGACGCAGACGCAGTTGAGGTAAGGGCTGGATATTATGCACAAATGGGCTGTACGGCGCCTGGTTGGAACGCAACCATCGCACTAGCAACCTGAGTAATAGGCAGGGGGTCAAAACAGGCCCCTGCCTACCTTCTCTTCAGAGGATCAGATGGCGAATGCCAGTACAAAGAACTTCCCGCACGCATACGGGGCAGGACGTTGCATCGCTGCGTTTTCGCTGTCTCATCCCGGAGGTCCGCTGGCGGCTTTGGAGGAGGCCACGTGTCCTCCGCCCGCGGTCAACCAGCCCACGGAGCCCGAGTTCGACGCGGCGCTGGCGGGGTTTCCCGACGTAAGCGACACCACGACCGAGGATTCTCCCGGCGTGTACACCCGAAGAATCCGATACGTGCCGGACCACCAGCCTCTGAACGCCACGAGTTTTGGGGTTTACGCCACGGGCAGCGGAACGAAGCGGTTGCCCTACCGCGACGCCATCGCGCCCTTCGTTCCGGACCCGCCTCCGGGAGACCCGAGCATCGCGCCTGTCGCGGCGCCGTTGCTCCCGGAGTCCGAGGGCAATATCAAGCGCCCGTTCGGCATCGTAGACGACGCCAAGCTCGGTGACTCCTCTGCTCAGGCCGTGTTCCGCGTGGAGAGTGACGATCCCACCTTCAGTGCGCAGAGCGACATGTGGTACGAGGTGGCTCTCGACTGGAGCATTCCGGACCAGGTTTTGGACATGGGCTACGCGGGCTTGCCTTTCGCTTTCGTTCGCCCGCACAAGTGGGCAAGCGACCAGGCGGCATCGGTGCGCAGGGCGCTCGCACGCACGCTCTGGGTGGGCTGCTCCATCGCTCCGGACGCCCTGACGGAGTCAGTCCCCGGGATGGCCGCCGATTCGATTCCGGACATCTACGACGGTCTTCAGCAGGGCGCCGTCGCCGCCGTCCCGCAGCCCGCGAACGCCGACGTCGCCGGTTCCGCGGGTGCTTACGATGACACGCGTGGAATGCAGGCCCCGTACAGTTACCCGGGGCTGGTGCTGCCCGACGGGGAGCAAACCTTCCTCCCCATCGCTGACCGCTATCCGGCGCTGATGCCCGACCCCGATTACCCCGACGATAATCTTGCGGCAACCGCCGCTACCCCGCGCGCGGGCATCGACGTGCTGGTGACGGGCTACGCTCTGACTATCTCCAACGTGTTGGCGACCGGAGAGGTTACTGCTGCTTCCGTGGGCACGGCGCGCGTTTCGTTCGCCCCGGTTGTGCGGGTATGGAACCTCGTCAACGTCGCGCCGCTGGTGTGCCGAGTCTCGGGTATACCGCGTCTCGGGCTTTCTCCCGTATCCGAGACCTCCGACGTGATCTCCGCGAGCCCCGGGGCCATCAACGTGCAGGTGGTGCAGAAGAACAGCAGCGCAGTGGATGGCACCGACGACCCCGCCTATGACCTTTACGATGGGTGGAGCCAGTTGGGCACCGCCCCCGCACCATGAGTTCCAAACGGAGGGCACAATGAGCGACTTGTACGCAGACCGCGCCACCGCGCTAAAAAGGCTGAACGCGTCGCCGCGCCGCGTGGCTTTCCCCGAGGCGCTGCGCTTGCGTGACACACAGACGGGGGAAGTGGTGGAACTGTACGTTGAAGACACGGTCGTCAAAGCGCGACGTCCCCGGAGCACCTGATGGCAATCAATAGAACGCGCGACTTTTACACGCAGATGGGTCCCGGGGATGTGATCCTCTCGGGTTTCTTCGACCGCAATCCCGAGGCTACGGGCGCCGCAGACGGCATGCGTGTCACGCCGCGCACGTGCGCCATCGAGGAGACCACCGACCCGGCGACGAACGTGGTCTATCGGCTGACCCTTCCGGGCACAGGCGACCTGAAGATCGCTGGGATCTGCATGGCCTTCTCTCCCGCCCTCGCGGACGTCTCGACCACGCAGGTGCAGTGGGCGAAGTGGGACTACAACGACGCCGACCGCACCTTCTACATCGAGCTTCGAAACCAAGGCGGGCCGGGCGCTAGCACCATCCAACTCGATCCGGGTCAGAAGGTGTACTTCACGGTGCACGTCTACCAGTCGCAGTCGGACCCTGTTACGCAGCGAGTGGAGGTACTCTGATGCCGCTATACAAAGGGAAGACCACCATTCAGGCTCTCGGGGGCAACCGCATCGAGTGGAAAGTCCGCTTCTCGGTGCAAGAGGCGGGAGAGATGCTGGTGACAGCGCCCCCGTGCACCGTGGCCGTCATTCAGGCGAACGCCGGGCTGCCCGAGGAGTGGTCGGTGCAGATCGACGCGCCGGGGGAGGTGGTGCTCGAGGGTTACGATCTGGACTATCAGGACGCCGACGATGCTGACTTCCGGGGCTTCATCGCATGCGAGTGGGCCAACGACACGCGCACGATGACCTTGCACCGCCGAAACTGGGGCGGAGGCGGCAATCAGAACCTGAACGTCGGGGACAGCGCTTTGCTGACTCTCTGGCTGCGCAACACCGCCATTCCCACCGACTACAGAGGCAGGCCATGATCCAGCAGGAATCACAGACGGTATGGGGCTACGGGCGCGGCATGGTCCGCACAGTGGCGCGCGTCACGTACCGCGGAGATCCGGGTGAGGAGGCAGATCCCGCGCAGTACACCACCTTGGGCGCGATGAAGTTCACGCGCACAGCCGTGGGTGAGTACACGGTGCTTCTGGACGTCGCGGGGCCGACGGAGATCCGCTATTGCTGCGCTCGCATCCTTCACGGTGCCGACGACGACCTGCAGGCGCAGTGCGTGGTGGACGACACCATCCTGCCCGTGGGCAGCGCGTTGGCGGTTCAGGTCTGGAAGGTGAACGGCGCCCCTGCCGATGTGGTGGCGGACCTGGATACCGACTCCGCGTTGTGCATCGAGGTGATCGTCGATCAGACGGGCGAGATGCAGTACGCCTACGGGGCTCTGGCGCCGACACTTCCGGTTCCCCCCCCTATGCCTCCGCCGAGGGTGCCCTGATGCCTTTTGTCTCCAAAGCGCAGCGCCGGTGGATGTACGCGAACCACCCCGGCATGGCGCGGCTCTGGAGCAAAGAGACGCCAGAGTGGATGCGTGACTCTCTTCCCGAACGCAAGCGACCCAAGCGACCCAAGCGACCCCGTAGGAGGCCCTGATGGCTGGAGCACGAAAGAAACCCGCCAAGAAGAAGACGGACGCAGCGAAGAGGGGCGCAGCGAAGACGGTGGCAGCGAAGAGGGCCACGAGGAAGTGGCTGTCTGCGTTGCTCAAGGAGGCGAGCAGCAGCCCGCTCCCGCGCACGAAGCGTACCCACTTGGGCTCCCCAGTGGTGCGCGCACCGCTCAACAAGAGGTACCGCTGATGGCTACGCGAAAGAAGAAGGTCACAATCGGCAAGGGCATGAAGGAGAGCGCGGCGAAGGTGCGTCGTGCTCGCAAGAAGCCCGGTGGTAGCAACGTGGGCGAGTACAAGACGGTCGCCAAGAAGTCTTTCGCTGGCACTGCAGGCGGAGCGCCCAAGGGGAGCTACCCCATCAACACGCTCTCTCGAGCCAAGTCAGCGCTGAAGCTGGCGCACAACGCACCCAATCCCGCCGGGATTAGGAGAGCAGTCTACAAGAAGTATCCATCACTGAGGGGGAAGCGATGAAGGTTGGTTCCAAGGGCCGCAGGGCGATGGCGGTTGGTGCCGCGAAGAGCGACATGAAGCGCGGCATGAAGGCGCGCTGGAAGGCACACAAGGGCCGTCGCGGCGAGGCTGTCGGGATGGCAGAGCGCGGACTCATCGACAAGTGGCACCGGGAAAAGGACAACGACAAGAAGGACCCGCCCCGTCGCGAGGAGCGGGCAGCACGTCGGGGCCACATGGTGAAGCGAAGCCACGCGCACCCGCATCACCTGTACGACACCCACCACCAGAGCCTCGGCTCTCGCATCCGTGAGAGCGCGGGCGCCGCTGGCAAGCGCGGCGGTCGTCACGGCAACGAGGACTACTGATCGATGTTCAATCAGGTCTCACTCGCCGAGTTGATCACCCGTATCCGCCAGCGCGCGGACATGGTGGATACCCAGTTCGTGACAGACGAGGAGCTCACCTCGTACTGCAACGAATCGCTCGGTGAGTTGTACGACCTGATTGTTGGCTCCGCTGCGCAGGAGTACTTCATGCGTAGCTGCAACATCTACGAGTTGCCCCCGTGGACCCGGCTCCTTTCCATCAACGACGGCTCGTGGTTCCGGGACGGCTACATGTGTCGCGACGGCAAGGTGCCCAACGTCATCGCTGGGGACCCCGACTACGAAGTAGGCGACGGAACTTACGCGGTGCTGCCGCCCGACTTCTACAAGATACTCGGGGTGGACGCGAACGTCGGTCAAGACAACATCCCGTGGAAGTTGACGCCGTACAACTTCAACAAGCGGGACAACATGGCGCCGTTCAACGGCACCTGGCAGAAGGGCCTGACGATGCAGTACAGGCTCGCCGGTCGCATGGCGAAGCTGTATGACCGCCCCGTGACCGATCTCCCCGCGCTTGCGCCGGGAGAGTTGGCGGAGACGCCCAACGCTCCGGGGATCGCCTCGGCGACCTTCCTGCTTGAGCAGCTCCGCATCTCTCTCTGGTCCCCGCAGACGCTTTACCTGACGCCTTTCCCGCCAACGCTACCCAACGAGGGGCGCAGCCTCATTACGGTCTGGTACATCCCGCTGCCGCCTAAGTTCGCGACTACGTCCGACGACTCGCAGGTCACCCCGGAGAACCAGTACGTCCCCGGCTTCGCGCATTGGGATGAATACCTCACCGTCGATGTGGCGATGCGTATTCGCGACAAAGAGGAGAGCGAGACGCAGCTTCTGCTCGTTCAGAAGCAGAACATCACCCAGCGCATCCTCGCGCAGGCTCCGACGCGTGACGCCCAGTTCCCCGAGACGGTGCAGGACACGAGCTACGCTGGCATTCAGGTGAACACCTATCCTTGGTACTGGAACAACTGGTACCCGGGAGGGATGTACTGATGGCGCGGTACAACCGGCTTCAGGGAGGCGCACCAGACCGCACGCAGAACTCGACGCAGGACGGCCTCGATGCGCTCGAGCGCAGCGCGCTCGGGCCAGCCTCTCGCAACGGCGCTCCGCAAGCGAGCAACGGCAACCAGACGAGCCGTCAGCCGGTGGCAGAGGGCAAGCCCACGCTCATAGCGCACAAGCTGGGGCGAGCCTATCGGGGCTGGAACGTGGCCATGAAGAACCAGGGCGTGAGCTTCTTCTGCCCCAGCGCCGAGCGGTACGACAAGAGCAAATACATATGCGTCCAGTGGGGAGCTCCCGGTGGGACGGGCTCCGTGGACGCGGAGTTCTGGGTGTACTGATGCCCTTATCCAAGTACCCCATAGAGATCCCCCTCGGGGGCGCAGTGGATGAGGGTAACGTCCCGGAGATCGTGCAGCCCCCTCGCATCTTGGAGGCGCTCAATTGCCACTCCGTGACGGGTGGCGCTTACGAGAAGAAGGACGACGACGTCGCCGTCAGCGCACCTCCGGGGAAGCCCTTTGTGGTGAGCACGACGGACGAGGCTCCCCTCGTGGTGGGCGATCGGGAGGCGCACGGGTGGAGCGGTGCGCAGTGGGAGCAGAAGTTCCCGCCGGGAACCATCGCGGGGGAGGTCGGGGCATTCTACCCGACCGACGGGGGAGAGCTTAACCTCTCGCCCGACGTCGCGATATCCCCTCCCGAGGCGGCCACAAACGGGGAGGAACGGCTGCTGTGCGCGTGGTATGCCGACGACCCCTCAACGGACGACCGCTGCGCGTATCGCGTATTCACGGGTTCCGAGCGGCGCCCTCTCTCCTCGGAGCGCCGGCTGCCCACCGCAGGCGCGACGTCGGTTCAGGGGGCCGTCTGGGCACGCGCAGTCTCTCCCCCGGTCGGCGATGCTCGCTTCGTCATCGTGGTGGGTGGCGGAGCTCAATATCGCCTTTTCGTGCTGGACGCGGACGGCGTGGTGCTGCTTTCCACCCCGGCACCCTCTGTTTCGGGCTACGTGGTGGACGTGCAAGCGCGAGGCCTTTACGTTTATCTGCTCGTCCACGGGTCGGTCAACGGCCTGCTGTACCCGGGTGCGCAGCCCACCGACGTGGACATCCTGCGCTACGACGTAGGCGCTCTGGCGCTGTTGGGCCTCTTGCCCCCGGGGACGGTTTACCAGGCCGACCAGGAGGCGCCGTGCGGGTTGTATCTTCTGGGACCCGCTATTACCGCGGTTTTCTCCTCGGGAGACTGCTGGACGGTGCCCTTGCTCGGGGGCGCCCCGATCGTCGTCAGCAACGTGATCGAGCCGGTAGGCCAAGTCATCTCCACGGGACCGACGGTTCCTTTCCCGCTGCCCTTCGCCGCGTACCTTCCTCCTGCGCAGGTACGCCCGCAATCGTTCTGCAGTTACGACGCCGGTTCCGAGCAGGCGTGGATCGGCATCAACACGCAGGCGTTCCAGCAGACGCCCATATGGGCGGGGGAGGAAAGCAACTTCATTGGTCCGCCCGACCCATTGGCCAGCCAGATGGCTGGCGCTCCTCTCGGGTCGGAGGACTTCGACGAGCCCTACGACTACCCTTCATGGGCTAACGGGCTGTACGGGTGCGCGTATGTGGAGCACGTGCTGGTGGACATCGACGCCCTCGCGGGGGTCCCGTCTGCCGTTGCTGGCTCGCAGGGCGTCTTGCAAGGGGCCGCGGTGGCGGGGGGCGGCATCCACGACGAAGCGGTGGGCCACACTGCGATGCTCTCCACGCCCAGTCCGGCCAACATCCTGACCAACACGCTCGCCCGCACAGGCGCCTTCACGTTTGAGGAAGCGACTGGGCAGGCGGTGGGAGCGCGTGAGGACTGGGTGCAGCCGACGGTGTGCTGGTGTACGCGCACTGTGGTTCCCGAGTATGACCGGCACACCCCGCTGCCCGCGGTGGCGCCCGCGAACCTAGCCGCGCGCAACCAAGCCCTGTCCATATGCATGGCGCTCCCCAACGAGGGGACGCTGTACCCGGTGCGGGCCATCACGCGGTCCGTCCTACCCGTGGTTGGCTCTGTCCCCGACGCCGAGGCCCACACCGGCCTGCAGAACGACGTGGGGACCGGCCCGCGCCCGAGTGCTGTGCGCTCCTCGTTCGGGATAGTTCTTGGCTCTCTCCAATGGACCGCGGCCAGGGCGCCGGTCTCTGCGCCCTCGGCCCCCGTCAGCGGCTTCACTCCGCCCCGGGCTTCCCAGGAAACTACGGGAGAGTTGGCGGGCGCGCGCCCCAAGGTCTTCGAGTTTCGCCCCGGCACCTCGCTGGACGCCCGTCCTTCGGGGCCGTCCGCGTGTCTCGCGGGGCCTCAGCCCGTGATCATGGGCCGTTCGCAGCCTCTGGCGGCGGGAAACCCGCTGCAGTGTCCTATCATCACCTATGGGTTCCCCGGCATCTACAACACCGTCCCGGGCACCACCACGACGTCCACCTCCGGGGGGGTTCCCATTGTTTCGGGCACCGTGCGCCCACAGGCGGTGCAGGACGTGGTGTCTGAGGGCAACGACTGGCCACCTACCGGCCCCGACACGGGTCCCATTTACGTGGGCGTTGCGCGCCTGCGCACTACCCTGTCTATCGTGGACTCCGACGACTTGGAGCACCGGTCTCTTCCGTGGCTTCCTCCCCCCGCGGCCCCCTTCCCGTGGTTCGGTCAGATCCTCTACAGGCCAGCGGCTGCCTTTGGTCCGGGCTTTCCCCAGAATGCTGTAATCCGGTCGGTCGCCTGCGTGGCGTCTCCCGTTACGTGGCAACTCGCGGGAGTGCCGTCCGACGTGCGCTCCGAGCTCGAGCTCTACGCTTGCGGGGAGGAGGGGGAGCCAGCCCGCTCGGCCGTGTTCCCGCTTCCCCTTGTCGTCGATTGGACCGGGGGCAACGCCGGGGTGTGGAGGCTCGGGGGCTTCAACACCTCTGGCCTGCTGCCCACCGACGACGCTTTACCCGTGGTGCTCGGCGACGGGGCGTCGCTGTACACTGAGGCTGGCGAGCTAGCGGCGGACGCGCCTCCGCCCCTTCGCGCCCTGACTGCGACGGGGGGGCGCCTGTTCGGCATCGACAGCACCGACCCCAGACAGGTCTTCTACACCAAGCAGGTGCGCGAGGGGTACGCGCCTGAGTGGAACCGCAACCTGAGCTTTCGGGTGAACGACTCGGCGGAGGAGTTGACCGCGCTGGGGGCGCTCCCTGACGGGCGGCTGCTGTTGTTCAGCGCTAACACCAGCTACTACACCTACGGGGACGGCCCGTCGGACACCGGGCAGGGCGCCGGATTCGCGGAGCCTGCGCTGCTTTCGCGCGACGTTGGCTGTCGCGACTGGCGCAGCGTGGCGGAGGGCACGTTCGGGGTGATGTTCCGCGGGGAGCGGGGCGTCCATCTCGTCGATAGGCAGCTATCCATGCAGTTCGTGGGGCTCCCCTATGAGCTAACCACCGAGCGCGAGATTCTGGTGACGGCGACCGCCGTAGACGCCTACCGCAGCGAGGTGAGCTTCTTCATCGACACCCCCGGTCCATTCGGGGAGCAGTGCTGGACGTACAATTACCTGCGCAACCAGTGGAGCAGCTACACGGGAGCGCAAGTGATCTCGGCCACCGAGCAAGGGGCCAACGTCGCCCTGCTCACGAGCGACCCTCCGCGCACCTACGCGGTACGGGAGCGCTCTGCGAGCACAGGGGAGGCGCTCATGTCGCTGCGCGTGGGCTGGCTTGCGATGGGCAAGATCCAAGGCTACGGGCGCACGTGGGAGGTGCAGCTTACGGGCATCCGGGATGCCGCCAGTTTCAGCGGGCTTCGCGTGGAGATATACTACGACTACATCGACACTGCGTCCGAGACGTACACGTTCGACGCGGTGGGAAGCGGCCAGTTCAAGGTTCGCTTCAGGCCTCGGAGGCAGAAGAGCGAGGCGATCAGCTTTCGTTTCTCCGAATACGTTCCCGTGGGAGTCCCTGCGTCGGTCTGCACGGGGTGGCGGCTGGACATGTGCACGGTGCTGGCGGGCGTGAAGGCAGGGCTCGACAAGGTGGCAGTCACGGCGAGGTCCACATGAGGCTGGTAAGCAGCGACAACGAGCTTCAGATGGTGGCAGCGATGCAGGCAGCGCGGACGGCTCCGGGCAATCAGATCGCGGCGGGGATGGCGAGCGCGGGCGCAGCGCCGATCGACTTCGGCAAGCTCATCGCGGCGGCAGCGCCGATGGGTGGGGGCGGGGGTGGTGCTGCGCCTCAAGCAGTGCAGCGCCGCGCCCCTATGCGCGCGACGGCTCCCACTCTCGAGGAAGAGGACGACGAGTTCAACTGGGAGGGCGCCGGTATCGGGGCCCTCAGTCAGGGCGCCAAGTTTGCCGCCATGGGAGCCCCTCTGGGCGTGCCCGGCATCGTCGGCTTGGGGGCCGTGGGCACCGTTCTGGGCGCCCTCCAGGGAGGAAATAGCTGATGGCTGAGATTGGCGAGATCGTAAACTTCATCGTACGGGGTGATGGCGCAGGGGCGGAGGCCCTGAAGGAGACCATCGCCTTCGGCACCCAGCAAGCCAATGCTCGCGGCGAGCGCTTTGATATCCGCTCCTGGCTGACGGATACCTACGGCATGATACGGCAGCGCCTTGAGCAGAAGAGCGCGGCGGGGGGATTGGAGGGGATCTCGCGAAGCGACAAGGACCTCGACCGGGCTGCACTCAGCTACCTCAGCAACGCGGTCAAGTTCTCTGCGACGGAGGAAGGCCGCACCTTGATGGCAGAGCAAGGGGTGGACGGCGCTACCTCTTTTCTCATCGAGAAGGGATACGCAGACGTCCCCGGCCTCGGCGTGCTTGAAGAGGCGGGCGTAGTGGAGACTACCGCGCCTGCGCCCGCGCCAAGCCGAGCGGGCGAGACTAGCTGGGGGAACCAGTTTTACGGCAACCTCGTCCCGAAGAACCGCCGGCTAGAGGACACGGGTCTGTCGCTCGATCTGGAGGAGTCCTACCTCACAGAGAACGCGGGCATGGGGCCGACGGTGAGGTACGGGGGGGCCGCGGCGGATACAATGGACGGTCCCAAAGCAAGGGCCTTCCGACGCAAAGAGAACGCCGCTTACGCCGCTGGCGGCTATCGCCCACCGGGACAAGGAGCCGAGTGGCAGCCCACGCCGGAACTCGCTCGACGGAGGTCCGGCGAAGAGGCCGAAGCCGACGCCTTGATTGCTTCGCTCGAAGGCGAAGAGCTAGACCTCGACGCTTTAGCGGCAGCCCCCGACCTGATCGGTGACGCCACGTCCTCCACGTGGTGGCTCCCCTCGGGGCCGTCGGCGTTCACTGGCACCGGCATGGAGACGACCGACCTTACGGAGATCCCAGGGCTCGCAGGGGATCTCCGCGGCGCAGCAGGCTCTTCCCCGAAGACGGCGGTGGGGGAGGAGGGCGTTCCCGAGATGCTCCGTAGACCCACCGAATCGGGTGCCGGGACGTCGGTTCTCCCGGCACCCGGCGGGGCTCCTGTGCCCGGCGCAGCGCCTGCCCAGCCCGAGGGCGGCGGCATGAGCGCCATGTCCCTGGGGGGCGCTCTTATCGGGGGTGCAGGCATCGCGTCCGCCATCGGCAACACGATTGCTGACTTCCGCACCACCGCAGCGCTCGAAGACCAACTCGCAGCGAGCGCAGCGGGTGACACCGTCGCGCGGCGGGAGGGTGCGCTGGCGGGGTCTCAAGCGCAGCGAAACATCATGGCCACGAGCTTGGGCAGGCGTGACATATCGCCTGCCCTTGCGCTGCGCAACGCGCAGATGGCTGGCTCGAGAACGCTCTCGGATGTGTACGGTCAGGCGGCTATCGCCTCGGCACGGGAGCGTAGGGAGTCCGAGGCGCAGCTTGCCCAGCTACGCAAGCAGAGATGGAACACGCTCTTCGGTGGGCTCACCCGCACGGCGGGAGACGTGGGAGCGCTGCTCGCCACGCAGGGTGCAGCGGAAGAGACCGCGAACACCAACAAGCGGCTAACGGACTTGGAAGCATCGAACCTCAACCAAGTCGGACTGGCCCCGGGACAGAGAAGGCGATAAGGCATGTTCTTTCGACCTGACATCGTATTGCGGCAAGTGGCCGGTGAGGGGTCTCCCCCGGCGCCCCCGGTGGCTCCGCAGGCCCCGCCCGTGGAGGAGGGAGCGGCGAGGCAGCGCCCGACAGGCGGTGCCACGCTGGACCGCGGCGACACGCTGAAGGTCGAGAAGAAGGTGGGCGCCGAGTGGGCGCACACGCAGGGCTACGCGAGCAAGTTCCGCGAAGCGGCGGCGGCGGTGGCGAAGGCTGAGATCGACGCCAAGATCAAGAAAGCCAAGGCCGACCAGAACATTCAGAACGCGGGGCAGCTAGACGAGTTCGCTGCTGGCTTGCAGCAGCTAGAGAACGAGGCGCTGCAGTCCTCCCTTGAGAACGCGCACAACATCCAGCAGCTTGGCCGCGAGGTGGGCAGCTTTCGTCCTCGCCCGGGGCGCGTCTTTCAGGACAGCAGCGGTGCGGCGATGTGGGGCGCAGCCATGAGTCTGGCCGCGGGAGCGTTCCAGAGCGAGCGAAGCGGCGGACCCAACACGGCTCTGGAGATCATCAACACTGCGATCAAGCAGGATCTGGCGGCGCAGGAGATTCAGTACGACGCCATGAAGACGGAGCTTCAGGCGAACCAGACTCTGTACTCGCAGATGCGCGCGAGCTACGGGGACGCCATCGCGGCTCGCACCGCTCAGAGCGCGGTGCTGCGCGAGGCAGCGGCGGCGCGTCTCGCGGCGGCGGGCAACCAGTTCCTCCCGGCGCAGGCGCGTGCGCAGGCCGCGATCGCGCAGGAGAAGCTGATCCAGCAGGCCAACGCCGATCTGGTGAAGGCAGCGGAGATGACCTTCACGCGCACGTCGAAGCGCGCAGCGGCGGGCGCAGGGGAAGCGCTGATCAGCCTGCTCCCCGCGGAGCTACAGCAGAAGCTCGTGAACGCTAGCGGCGGTGCGGACCTGCGGCTGCTTGCGCAGTTCGGTATCGACGGGGCGGAGTTCTACCGCCAGCAGGCCGGTCGCCTGACCGAGGAAGCGCAGGCCGAGGAGGCCGCGGGCAAGGCTGGTGAGGCCGCCCTCGTCGCGGAAGGCGGGAAGCTCGACCGCGCCGTCGCGGTAGAGAGGCAGCGCGTGCGGCCAACGCGTCCCACTCAGCGCGGCGCAACCGACACGTTGGCTGCCCCGCCCGAGCAGGTGGTGGCGACGGAAGAGGTCACCGAGGAAGCTCTTCCCGGCGGCGAAGAGGAAGTGCAGGAGCGCGCAGCCGTAGAAGGGGCGCCCCCATTGGCGGAGGAGTCCTCTGGCGCGCTGTCACGGCGGGCCACGCAGGCGCGCGAGGCGATCGCGGCGTTGGCTGCAGAAAGGTCTGCGCTTGAAAGCGAGCTCGAGTCAATCGGTCAGCCCGGAGGCGAGGCCAGCGTGCGGGATCTGGAGCGCCGTCTTTTGGTTATCCGCAAGAGGCTTGACCCGAGGCTGCGGGAGACCAATCCCTCGGGCTACCCAAAGACCGAAGCCGACCGCCCGGGAGTGGTGCGCAACCCCGCAGAGAGAGCCCGGCTGGAGAGTGAGGCTGCGCGTCTAGAGGGGCGCATCGCCGAGGTGAGCGCGCAGGCGTCGGCGGCTGCCGGCCCGGAGATGGAGCGCTACGCTGAAGCCCAGTCTCGGATAGAGCAGATCGCGGAAGAGACCGCCGCCCTCAAAGGGCAGGCCGAGCAAGCTGAGGTGCTGGCGTCGCAAGCGGGGGCGACGGAAGCTGCTCGCGCAGAGGCCGCAGGGGAGGCCGAGTGGACCCAGCGCTACCACGCCGGGGACGACAAGGTGCGGGATGATTTGAGCACCTTCGTGTCCGAGGGGTTTGGGGAAGGAAGCCAAAAGCTCGCGTCCAAGATAGGCGCCGCCGGGTCCGCAAGAAGCGGCTTGGTCGCCGACCTGAAGGCAGGGGGCGACCGCCGGGAGCAGGTGCGCGCCGCGGTCGAGGCGACGCTTCCCGCAGGGGCGTGGATTGGTCCCGTCAAGAAGGCTCTGAGTAGGGACGTGTCCCCCGATCAGGCACAAAGCGCGGTGCAAAATGCCGGCTACGCTCTGGCGTGGTTCGGCGGCGCGGTCAACGAGTCGGCACCTCTGAAGGACGATCGCGTAATGAACGCCAGCCAGGCGGTGGCGCAGATGGGGAGTGGGCGCGTCATCGACAGAAGGGGCGAGGCGCAGCGGCGGGTAGGGAACTCCGTGAGGTTGCAAGACGTAGGCGTCGCCTACCGGCTTCGACCGCAGAACTTCCAGCACTTCACGGGCAAGCAGATGAGCGGTCAGGTCCGGGATATCGAGGAGTCCCTCGCGGGGGGCGGGGTCGATGGAATGAAGATGCGTCTGGGAACCCGCCCGCTCACCGTCAACGTCACGCCCCAGCAGTACACCGATAGGGGCTGGAAAGACGTGCCCGGCGCCGCCCCCGTGAAGGTCAAGTACAACGTGCCGGTCGCGCTAGCGAGCAACTTCTTCCGCGACGACAAGTCCAGCGGCAAGCCCTTCGTAGGCGGTTCCGAGGGTCTCGTGGGCGACGCCACCGTGGACAACCCCCTCAAGAAGGGACAGAAGATCCGCCTCATCGGCAGCAAGAAGGAGCGAGCGGCAACGCGTAAGCGCCTGTCGGAGGTGGAGGGGCTCAAGATGTACGCAGGCGCCATGTCCCTGTACGGCGAAGTGTTCGACATCCGTGATGACGGCGCGATCGAAGAGGCCGCTGACGGAGGACTGACGGGCGTCTCTGGGGCAGAACTCTACCGCGCCTGGGAAGCGGCGCGCGCCCGCGGCGGCTTCAACACCGTGGGCGAAGCCCCTGTGCTGAAGGAAGGCGGGCGCTGGGTCGTAAACAACAACAGCGCAGCGGGAAACGCGCTCGGCCTCCGACAGGACGGCGACGAGTTCTCGGTCACCCCTGCGACCAGCGACATTAACATTGGCCCCCTCTCTCACTTCGTGGGATTCATGGCGCCGCAGCGCGCGGAGATGGAGTTGCTGCGCAAGGGAACGAGCGGAGAGGCGCCCAAGATATGGAATCTCATCCAGGCGTGGAGGCGAGAAGGAGCCCAGGGGCCTGCGGCGGCCGCGAAGGCGTTCAGTCAGTTCCTGCGCAACAGCACCGAGAAGCTAGTGAACCACTACGGAACGACCGGGGCGAACGCGGCGATGATTTACGACGGCGCGATCAAGGCGCTGCAGCAGGGTGGCCAGCAAGGGATTGGGCTCAATGAACTTCTGGAGGCCAAGCAGCGCTCCGCGAGGGTGAGCAGATGAGCGACGAAGAGGATCTTCGCGAAGCCAAGGAAGCCTACGCGCGGCTCCAGAACAGAGTAAGCGTAGTCAGCACGGCGACTCCTCCGCAGAGCAAGCCCGATGCGCTGGTGCCCGCCTCGCCCCAAACCACGCGACGGGCCCTCTGGCTGAACCCGGAGACCAAGCAGGAAGAGGCCATCGAGGTCGCCGACACGGTGTTGCGCGACGGCATCGCCAACGGCACGTTGCGGCCTGCGGACGGCGACGCAGACACCCGGGCTCTGTACGACGCCCTGTCCGCGGACCAGGAGCGAAGCTACGCAGATCTGACCCGGCGGCACGGATGGGGCACGTTCGAGGGCATGGGCGAGGCTGCGCTCAGCGGGCTCACCTTGGGCCTGCACAAGGGGCTGTACAGCGAAGAGAAGCAGGCGCGGTTCCGCCAGTGGATGGAGGAGAACCCCGGCAGCAACGCGTTCGGCAACACGGTGGGCTTCCTTCTGCCGATGCTGCTCACATGGGGCGGGAGCAGCGCCGTTACCGGGGCGGTGAAGGCTGCGGAGGTAGCAGGGAAGGCGGGTCTCGCTGCCCGGGGACGTGCGATGCTCAACACCGTCTCGTCCACCACCTTGGGCAAGGCGGTGTCGCTCGGCGGCGGCGGTCTGGGAATGCGCGGGGCCGGGGCCCTGACGGCGGGGCGCGGCACGGGCTATCAGGTTCTCGAAGGGGTGACGACAGCCCCGTTCAGCGCTCTCATGGCCACGATGGAGTCCGAGGACCCGAGCTTCGAGGAGTTCGGGCAGAACCTGGCGGTGCATGGGGGGCTCGGGGTGGTGGCTCCGCTCGCGCTCACCGCTGGCATTCAGGCCGCGGGTGGCGTGTACCGAGGGGGCGCGAGGTTGCTCGGGCGCACTCGTGGGCGACCCGAGATGAACGCAGCGCAGCAGCGCGCGGCGGTGCTCCCGGAGACTCCTGCCGAGCAGCAAGCGGTGCGCAACGAGCTGCTCGCGGCGGCAGCGACGGGAGATGTGGCGCAAGTTCAGAACTACCTCAACCGCATGATCGTGGGCGGCACGCCCGACGAAGCCATCCAATCGCGCAAGCTCCTGCGCGCCATGCTCAGTGGGCGCACGGGAATGGACCAAGACCCGCAGGCGCTGGTGCAGTCGCTCACCGACGAGGTCTTCATGCCGCTGCTCGAGGCGCAGCAGATTGCCCGGTTCGGAAAGCTCGGAGACCACACCGAGCCAGCGGGGGTAGCCGAGCTAGCTGCTACCGCAGGCACGCGCCTCCACGATTTGATCCAGGGCAACCAACCGCAAGCACAGGCGGTACTGCTGCAGAGCATGGAGGGCATCGCCGACGACCTCGCCAGAGCGTACAACGCTGGCGGCGAGGGCGGCGGCACGTGGGCGCTGGATCAAATGAAGAAGTGGTTCGGGGACATCCGCGACGTGATGGTCCGAGGGAAGGGGACGGGCAATACCGTGGTGGACGTGGGCAAGCTACAGAAGTTGGTAGCCGAGCGCGCCGCCGTGCAGGCTTCGGGCGAGGGCGGCGTGTTCGTCCGCGGGGCGATGCCTCCCCGCAAGCTGGTCAGTCTCACGGCGCGCGGCAAAAAGCTCGCGGCGAACATGATCGACGACGCGGGCGACGCGACGAAGATATCGATCACGTTCTCGAAGAAGGACGGCTGGCGCTTTCGTCCAGCGGGGCCGAAGAGCGAGTGGGTGAAGATCGCTTCGGCGGGGGAGCGTCCGCCGGACACCCAAATCATCGCTGACGCGTTTGAGACGAGCGGCGTGTTCGCGGGAGGAGCGATGAAGTTCCCCCACGAGGTCGAGGGGCAGGGCTGGATGGGCAAGCTCGGTCGCGAGATGGCGCTCGGCTTCGAGAGCGGCAATGCGGGCAACGCCTTCGCGGCGGTCAACGAGACCGGCAAGACGGTCTTCGAGGCCATGAAGCTGCCCGCCGGGGGCGGGCGCGCGGTGGCGTCCACGGGGCGCAACGTGGCGCTCAAGCACTTCAACCAACTCGTGGATAGCACCTCGGCGTGGGGCGAGCAGTTCCAGGTGCAGGCGGCGAAGACCCGGGAGGCATACTCTCAGCTAGCGAACCTGACGGACGCGGCCCCGGAGGCTCTCAAGGGGCTCACAGCGAAGACCTACAAGAACCCGGAATCGGTCAAGGCTGCGGTGCAGCAGGGACTGTTCGGAGGTGGCCAGAATAACTTCACTCCGAACAGCCAAGCGCTGATGCAGTGGGTGGGCAAGATGATCGAGAGCAGCGCGGACCTGCTCGCGGTGCGCGGGGGAGGTCCGAAGGCGGACGAGCTTCTGGCGCTGAACAAGAAGGCTGTCGCAGGCATCAGCAAGCGGGTGCAGCAACTGGAGGTGCTCGAGGCGGTGAACCAGTTGAGCTACAAGGTGCCCGGGAGCTCCCGCAGCCAGTCGTGGCAGCGCGCGGTGGGCGAGGCGCTGCTGGGCGTCCCCGGTCTCGCGGCGCGCATGGCGCTGCCGTGGCAGGCGTCCCTGCTCATGGGCAGCGCCCCGCTCAAGCTCATCAGCACGGTGGGCAAGCAAGCGGTGCTCGATGCCGTGGGCGGGGGCAGCACGCGGATGGCTGGCCAGGCGGTGCGGGAGCAGACCGCCCAGTCCATCGCCCGGGAACGCACGCGCACTTTCAAGGCGGTGACCTTCGCCGAGGAGACCCTCGCCGCGGGGGAGACGGTGGCGAGCGTGGACTACCGGCGCACCGTGGGCGTGGACCGCTGGATTCTGGGGCTGCTGCGCTCTCCGAGCTCCGAGCTTCGTCTGTCAGACGACTGGGGCCCCGGAGAGCCCACCCTCGAGGAGCGGTACACGCAACTGAGCGACGACCTCGACCAGCTTTCGGGCAGTCCTCAGGCGATGCTTACGGGGCTTTCCTCGGCCACCCAGTCACTCTACGACGCGGACCCCTCGGGGGCTTTCGCGGGGGCGTATGGCGACACTGTCGCCCGGGCGCTGGCCTACGCGGTGCAGCACATGCCCAGCACCCCCGCCGACCCTCTGACGGGCCAGTCTCTCCCCCCGGCGAGGGCTGAGATCAAGGAGTGGTTCTACACGCTCGAAGCGCTCGACGACCCCAACGTCATCTGCGAGTACGTGGCCACGGGACTGGTGAAGCAGAGCGGAGTGCAGGCCGTGCGCGAGGCGTACCCTGAGCAGTTCGCGCAATACGTATTGGCGTTCGCGCAGAAAGCTCTCGCGACGGGCTCGAGCCTCACCTACGCGCAGAAGTTGATCCTCGGCGAGGTCACCGGCATGAACCTCGACCCCACCGAGGAGAGCAGCTTCATCATGGCGATGAATCAGGACTACTCGCAGACTCCAGAGCACTCCGCAGCCATGGGGCAGGTGCACCAGATGCAAGCGCAGGGCAACGCGCAAGCGGTGGCGTACCAGCAAGCCGCTCGAAGACTTCCGGGGAGCACGGGCTCTACCGCACAAGGACACCGCAACGACCTCGAAAGGCTAGGGCAAGCATGAGTGGAGCAAACGTTGATAAGGCACAACAGGTTCGTCCCGCCATCGCGGTCTACGCGTACTCGGTGACCACCCCTATCGTCATCGCGCTTCCCGGCGTGCCCGGGAACATCGGCGGCGCAGCCCCGGGCGGTGCTCACGGGCTATTGCTCAACTTCCTGACGATCCAGAACGCCTCGGTGGGAGACCCCACGGACCAGGCGCTGAAGTATTTCCTGAGCGGGGATCCCAGCACGACCATGGCGGACTACCCCGCGAACGTGAACACGGAGGTCTACCCAGACGTGCCGTCCCCCGTGTCGGGTCAGTTCGCAGTGCTGCCTCCGGGCGAGCAGGTGCGGTTCGACCTGTCGTACCTCTACGACCACGCGCTGACCCCGGCACTCGCGCCCATCCAATACCTGCACGTCGAGTCGGTGAACGGGGGTGCGCCCGCTGTCAACATGCGCTTCTGGCGCTCGTCAGGGAGGTAGAGATGGACTGGTTACTCGAGAACTGGACGGCAGTGGTCGCCGCGGCGCTGACGGTCGCGACGATCATCACGAGGCTCACGCCGACCCCTCGGGACGATGCAGCGCTCGCCACGGTGCGCGGGCTGCTAGGCCGACTCAGCGTGCTCGAGCACCGGGACACCGGTCGGGTGGCGAAGCTCCCGGGGGCCAAACCAGCCCCCGGGGAACGTCACCCCGACGACTGACCGTCGAGCTCCGGGTGCTCCTCGGTGACGATGTGTCCGGCTGCGCGCTGCAGTAGAGCCATCAGGTCGGCTAGCTGCAGGGTGACGAGCACCTCGGTGCGGTCCTGCTTGCTCACCACCATGCACGCGCGCCCATCGGTCGCTTCCATGGCCTGCCACCACGCCCGGTAGACCTGGGGGGTGGCCTTCCCCACCTTGCATTCTATCCACCAGGGGGTGCCCGCGACGTCTGGCTCATCGGAGCCTGATCGACGCTGGTATCCTCTCCGCGCCTCCGGGTACATCTCCCGAAAAATTTCGGCGACCTGCCTCTCGAAGGTCGCGCCCTTGTTGCGACTCGCTCGGCCCCCCATCACCACACCGGCTTCAGAGCGCCGTTGACCCGCTCGAAACACATCTGTACCCCGACCCCGCCGAACAGCCCTTTGGCGACGGTCAGCACCACGGTGGGAGAGTCCACCGACCGGTGCGCGAGCAGCGCAAACCTGCACTCGTTCTCAAGGTCGCCGCTCTCCTTGAAGCTGTGCAGCGAGGGCTCACCTTCCTGTGCGTTGCGACCGAGCTGGCTGATCCCGATCACCACCACGGAGTGCCGGATGGCCGCTCGCTGCAGCGCGGCCCAGAGTACGTTGATCGCGGTGCGCCTGTCCTCGGGTGCGTCTGCCCCCGGCCTCACCTTCTGCAGGTAGTCGATCCAGATGGTGCGGCAGCCGCTGGCGGCCAGTTTGTCCACGGCGCGCTCCACGGCGAGCGTGTCCGCGCCCACGGCAAACTCCACTACGGGGTAATCGCAGTCCCGGATGCGCTGCTCCGCGTGGTCCACCTTCTCCTGGTCCTCGGCGCTCAGCCCGGTGAGCATCTCGCGCGCGTCTACCCCGCTGGCCAGCGACAGAGCGCGCGTGCCGACCACCAGCGGGCCATCCTCGAGACTGATGATTCCCGCTGCCGGCGTGTTCAACGCCGCCCACAACATGATTGACGATTTGCCGCACCCGGTGGCGGCGCCCAGCAGCCCGACGGTGCCCGGCGGGATTGGCCCGAGTGCCGCGTCCAGTCTCTCCAGTCCCAGTGTGGGCCAGTCCGGAGCCGTGCTGGCGCACGCCCCCTGCCGCCGCGCGGCCTCGATGGTATCCCGTAGTCTCATACCCCACCCCCCCTTCGCTTGACATGGTGGAGTGTACGAACGTACATTATCGCTCGGTAGGCAGACAAGAGAGAGGCGCGAGAAACTATTTCCAGAAAGTGCTTGCGCCCCCCGGCTACACGTCTCACTATATCGTCAGTGATGAGGACAGTGGGTCTAGACAGCCCACGGAAGGAGACCAGTGATGAACAGTCAGCATCTTTTGGAGAGTGCGCTCACGAGAGCGCAGGATATCTACCCGGCCGTGCGACGCGTCAACGTCGGTACGCGCTCGCAAGCGCTCGGGCACGGGCGTTTCTCGTGCGGGATAGGGCACGACGAGGACCTCGGCGGAGGATTCATCCTGGGGTTCGGCGACACCCCCGAGGATGCGGTCTCCGCGGCATGCGATGAGCTCCGTGGCCTGCTCGATGCCGAGCACGCGCGCACGCTGTGCTGCGTGGATGGCTGCGCCGCCGCCAGCGTGGCGACGACGGGGGAGGGGATGATGTGTCGGGAGCACGCTCTCGCGTGGCTGCAGTCGGAGAGCGAGTCGGCGGACGAGGTGGGTCCGTGCGGGGTGGCATCGTGAGTGCCCCCCGCTTCCCCACGCTCCGGGCGCTGTGCCACTACGCCCGCGTGATCAACTCCGGTCACGACGTGACCTGCACCTTCCAGCGGGACGACGGGGAGTCCCCGGACGCGTACCACGTGGAGATGGTGGTGACCAACCCCCAGGCCGGTGACCGCGGCGTGTACTTCGCTGGCGAGGGTGACAGCATCGAGCAGGCGTGCGAGATGGTGGCGCATGGCATCGAGCTCCACCGTCGGCGCCTCGTGGAGATGGGCGTGGAGCCTTCTCGGGCGGATGCGGCTGACCACCGTGCCGCCAGCCCTCCCGAGCCTCTCTGCCTCGAGAGGCTGTCTGCGATGCTCCCCGAGCGAGCCCGTGAGCTCCGCGAACTGTCGGAGAGCCCCGCCCTTGGTGAGCCCGGATGGGCCATCCTTGACCGCAACAATTTCAAGGAGGCGGCGCGCGAGCTCGAGATCCTGCGCCAGCGCTTGGTGTGGGAGCGCGAGAACCCTGACAGCGTCATCCCCGGGTACCGAGGTGAGTCGTGAGCATCGACCTCAAGAGCACCGAGGTGCCCGAAAGTAACGCTCGCTACGTGTGCGAGGCCAGTAGCGACCAGTGGCTGGCCATGCGTAAACAGGTCTCTGTCACAGCCAGCGACGTGGCCGTACTGATGGACGCCAACCCATATCAGAAGGCCCACACGCTGGTGGAGCGCAAACTCTCCGACTTCGAGCTTCAGACCAACGCACCCATGTGGTGGGGAAGCTGGATGGAGGGTCCGGTGGCAGACGCTACCGGCGTGGCTCTCGGGCTGCACACCCTGAACGTGCAGAGGTTCTACGTTCGCGACGACCTCAGC